>CP171009.1:0-1692 GCA_043950625.1 Moraxellaceae bacterium WGS2144 | reverse complement strand
TACCAATAAGACGAGATTTACCTACCAATAAGACGAGATTTACCTACCAATAAGACGAGATTTACCTACCATAAGACGAGATATTATGATAAATTCGTTTTAACGAAAAAATTTTAATTCACGTCTTATGAGTAAATTAGTAGTGAAAGACAATGCCCTAATGAACGCTAGTTACAACTTGGATCTCGTTGAACAGCGCTTAATCTTGTTGGCGATTGTTGAAGCAAGAGAGTCAGGAAAGGGAATTAATGCCAATGACCCTTTAACCGTCCATGCAGAGAGTTATATCAATCAATTTGGCGTAGCTAGACAAACAGCCTACCAAGCCCTCAAAGATGCTTGTGATGATCTATTTGCACGTCAATTCAGTTACCAAGAAATCAATGAACGAGGAAATACCGAAAACGTCCGTTCACGTTGGGTTAGTGAAGTTCGCTATGTGGATGCAGAAGCTACAGTGAAGTTAATCTTCGCTCCTATCGTCATTCCTTTAATTACAAGGCTTGAGGAACGTTTTACTCAGTATGAAATGAAACAGATAAGCGAGCTTTCAACAGGTTATGCAATTCGTTTGTATGAGTTACTGATCTGCTGGAGAACCACAGGGAAAACACCAATCATAGAATTGGCTGACTTTCGGCAAAAAATGGGTGTTCTCGATGCTGAATATCAACGCATGTATGATTTAAAAAAATACGTTTTAGAGCCGTCTCTCAAACAAATCAACGAGCATACAGACATCACAGCGAGCTACGAACAGCACAAAAAAGGGCGGACAATCACAGGATTCTCATTCAAGTTTAAGCAGAAGAAGAAAACAGAGGCGGAAACGCCAAAAAACAGCGATTCTAGCCCACATATCAAAAAACCTAGTCAAATCCCTACCAACATCGTAAAACAGCCTGAAAACGCAAATATGGACGTTTTAGAACACCGTAAAAGCAAAATTACAGGTGCAATCATGGCGAATGGTCTAGCAGATCGCTTTAAACGTGGTGATGAGTCAGTAATGGAGATGATGAAACGTATCAAAGGAGAAATTACAACGGATGCAACAGCCGACCAATGGGAAAACAAACTAGAAGAATTTGGCGTGGTTTTTTAGTCATGACGAAATTCCCGAAGGGCGCACTTTACCATTGAGTCCAATGGGTGCGTTTTTGCCCTGCAAAAAGTGAAAAGGCAAAGTAAATTTACTTTGCCTTTTTTTCTGTTTTTCAAAGAAAGTGATTAGCGAGTGTCTACGAGCGACACAATGAAAGTTCGACTTTCGACCCTCTGAAAAACCGCTTTTTTAGCATCTGATTTCATGAAAATTTTAACTATCGTGTGCTTTTGCTTTTGAGAAGACACGAGCGAAGCGAGTGCCATTTTTGCCTTTGCTTTTGCTTTTTGGGGTTTGGGGCTTGCCCCAACAAGGCACAGAGTAGGAATTTTGAACGGTAGTGAAAAAGTACCCTCTGTGTGTCCTTGCTCAATGCTTTTAAAATCTTTGGTTTTTCTCCGTCATTTGCTAAAAATTGCCCCTGACGTAACGAAGTGAAGTCAAAAAAGTTTGAGCTTTAGCGAAAACCGAGGGCAATTTTCATGAAAAATTGGGCTTTTAATGTTTTTAAATGCTTTTAAATGCTTTTAGCCATACTGAAATGCAAGTATAGCAAGGCATACAGAGGACATAAGACGAGATTTACC
>CP171008.1:0-2505 GCA_043950625.1 Moraxellaceae bacterium WGS2144 | reverse complement strand
GCGACGGGAAGCAAGGACGCAGCAACGGCCATAGCCAATAAGGCCTTACAACGATTGTCCGAACATATTGCCAGTTATGGAGAACATGCGCGCTCGCGCATGGTTCTCGCTTTAATGCCTGATCTGGAATTTGATGTTTTTGATCGCTTGGCACTGGAACACGACGCGGTATTGGTCGCGTCAAGTGAACCCGACTAAACGGTTACGCAGTAACCGCTTTATCGGGTGCAACTTGATCGCCTGACTAAAAAATTATGCTGCCTAAGAGGGTGCAACAGCTTTGCTGATGCGCCCCTAATTACATGCTTTTATATGCTTTTTTACGCGATTTCTGAATTAGAAAGTTAGGCAAGATGTGCGCTGTAATATTACAGCGCCTGCTTATTCGCTCTGCTCAACGCCAAAGTGCACTAGGATAATAAGTTTATAATTGTCTATATTAGATTCTTGACATGATTCTAATATAGATTCAATATATAGATTCTTAAATGAATCAGAGCATATTCTGTGAAAAAACATCTTAATTTTGATCCTGATTACACTCCAAAAGATCCGGAGAACCATTTTTATCAAATTGGTATTAACTTACTTGAGGAAGAAATAGAGCAAGTTCCGTCTATACCTGTTTCTCCAGAATATGAGTTAAAGCCTATTACTCTACGGTTGCCTGCTTATCAAATTGCGGTAATTGATGCAGTTGCTTCTGCTGGTGAAATGACACGCCAAGAGTTTTTAAGTCATTTGTTTGAATCTTCTATTGGTGGTGCTTTTATTGGTTTGGCATCTGGCTTTAGCCCAAGCACTTCTCAAGAAGAAGCTGGCACCACCTTACTTAATACAACCTATTTTTTAGCCCTTAGTGAGGTTGCTAGGCGTTTTCTTATTGATACTTCTTTTGCTTCATTAGGCCATGAAATAACTATGACTGAGGCCGTTCAAATAATGGCTAATGGCTTAGAAACATTAGGGGGAAATGAAGATGCTTGATTTAACTGGACAACTTATTAATACCTATACCTCACCTGCAGGTCAAAATAAAAAAGGTGAGGATTATGAAGCCCGGGACAAAATCCAAATTATTGGTGATATTGAATTACCTAATGGTGGAACTCGGAAAGAGCTTATTTCCCTGACTGTTGAAGATGCCAGTATCTACGAAAAATTTAAGGCTTCTGTCATTCGCGTCCCAGTGGGCGTTATCGCTACGGGTGCGCGATCAATTACTTATTTTGTCCGCAAAGGTGCATTACCTGAACCTGTTTAATTAACTAAAAAACCTGCAATTTTGCGAAGCAAATTGCAGGTTTTTCTTTCTCTTGATACATTGTGACTAAGTCGGGGACAAAATTCTTAATGAATACGCATAAAAAAACCCGCACTTTCAGTAGCTTGGCGGCCTCGGAAGTGCAGGTTTTGACATCATCTTGCGATGATGAACATAGGGCTAGAATAACACGCCTTGGAACACTCAAGCAACGCTCTAAAGATCAGGAACAGTTTCTTTTCCATATCTCTGATGTAAGCGAAGTTTACCAAGCCGAACTCTCTAACAAGCCAAGCAAATCGGAAACCAGCCTTGCGCTTCGCTATGCGAATCGTCTTATGGGGTGTGGTAATTATCTGCTATTCAAAAATTATTATTCTATTGGTGAAACCAAATTAGCCAAGGTTCATAGCTGCCAAGTGCACTTGCTGTGTCCATTCTGTGCTGCTGTGCGTGCTTCTAAATCATCACAACGGTATCAGGAACGAGTAGAGCATGTCCTTGCCCAAAACAAGCGTTTAAAGCCTGTTTTTATTACGCTGACGGTAAAGAACGGTGCCGACCTGTCTGAACGTATGTCCCACCTGAAAAGTGCCTTTAAAACGCTTGTAGAGCGTCGTAGGGATTCTCTTAAGAAAAAACGTGGCTATGTTGAGTTTTCCAAACTTGATGGTGCTGTGTTTTCTTATGAATTAACCAGGAACGAAAAGACTCAGGAATGGCATCCACATTTGCACATGTTTGCCCTAGCGAATGACTGGATAGATCGCGACGCCTTGATTAATGAATGGCAGTCTATTACCGGTGATTCTCATATCGTTGATGTGCGTCGTGTCAAAAAGGATAAAGAATTAGGGTATGGCAAGGCCTTTGCCGAGGTTTTTAAGTATTCCTTAAAATTTTCGGATTTATCGCTCGGTGATACATGGGAAGGGTTTAAGGGTTTACGTGGTCAACGCCTGACTGGTGCAATTGGATCTCTTTACGGTGTGAAAATTCCTGAAGGTAACGAGGACGAACCATTAAACCGTAATGATTTGCCTTATCTGGAGCTGCTCTACCGTTTTAAAAATAACGCTGGGTATGATTTGGCAGCAACTCGCCATGTTGAACCGTCCACCGTAGGGAGTGGCGACTGCGGCGCGCGCGACGAGGGCTCGGAGTTGTGTGTTGACGTGGGAGCTGCGACTGGTGCAAGGACGATGCAACCGGAGTGTGAGGACGAGTTTAGAGGACCGAAT